>NZ_VSCV01000107.1:0-1145 GCF_047459355.1 Limnochorda sp.
TGCCCCTTCAGGCAACCTTGATCTTGTTTTGTTCTTTTAAGATGGCTTCGTGATGTTTGTTTTTGTTGCGCCAACGGATGTATGCTTGGATGGCTTTAGCCAATTCATCATGAGATGAATAATTGCTTCCTTCGAAAACGAACTTGCGAAGCGGGCCAAAATGACATTCAATCCGGTTTAACCAAGATGCATATGTCGGCGTATAGATCAACTCCACGTTGTTTTCACGGGCCCAAGTCTTGACTTTCTTATGGTGGTGAGGGGAAAAGTTGTCCAGCACAATGTACAACCGCTCACTCCGATGATAACGGCGACGCAACACCTTCAGAAATTGAAGCACATCTTGATGTCGCTTGGTTTTCTTGATGTGGGCGTATAGTTTGTCCGTTTTCAAATCCAACGCGGCAAACAAATGACGAACCCCATGCTTCCGCGTATAGGTGGCAGGCAAACGATCCGGTTTCTTCTGCGGAAACCAGCCTTTCCCGGGATACGGCTGAATGGAAAGGGGACCGAACTCGTCAACGCAGATCACTCGCCCGTCTTGGGGTGGATCGTTGTACAACTGTTCGATTCGTTTTTTTTCGTATGAAATTCGGGGTCATTGGATTCCTTCCACGTTTTGGTGTGTTGATAGGTGATCTTGGCTTCCGAAAGGATTTGGCGAATGGTTTCGATGCTGATCGAATCCACAATCCCCCGTTCTTCGGCCACCTGTTTCAGTTTGGAAAGAGACCAGTGGGTGAAAGGCAGTCCCAACACTCTGGGCGGAATTTGCGCGAGTTCAATGATTTCCGCACGTTGTTCCGGCGTAAAAGTTCGCGGGCGGCCGCCTCCATAACGGGGGTGAAGCGATTTCATCCCTTCCTTATTAAACCGGTGAATCAACCGTCGAACGTGATCCTCGGATAGGTGATACAGTCGGGCGATGTTCGGGACGGTCATCTTTTGGGCGGATGCCAGAATAACCATTGCCCGCCGGACTTTCACCGGATGGGATCCTTTTCGAATGATATGTCTTAATTGATTGCCTTCCTTGGTGGTCAAGTCACGAACGAAAATCATTTCGATCACCTATGAATCCATTCGACCATGAGGTAACATTTTCCTTCGGAATTTCCCGATCTAAGTTAGTCGACGGGGCA
>NZ_VSCV01000108.1:0-1139 GCF_047459355.1 Limnochorda sp.
CCCCAACTGGCACCGGAGGAGACGGCCGCCAGCCTGCGCCGTCGGTTCACGGCCACCCTCGATGGGAACACCGGCCTCTTGACGGTAACGGTGAGGGCCAAGACCGCGGACGAGGCCCATCGCCTCGCGTCGACGTGGCAGGAGGTCTTTCAGGCAGCGGTGCTCGCCTATCTCCAGGCTCAGCTCACCGGGAGCCTCCAAAGCGCTCTGGATCAGGTCCAGCAGGCGGAGGCCGCCTTCTTCCAGGCCCAAGAGGCGCTGGCCGCCTTCGACCGGGAGCATGGCTTGAGCGTTCGCCAAGCCCGCCTGGCCCATTTGGAGCAGGAGCTGACCTCCTCGGAGAGCCGCCTCCGGGCCCTGGCCCTGGACCTCCTCCCCGCGGAGCGGGCCCGCCTCCACTTCCTGACCCAGGCCCTGGCCCAAGAACCCCCGCTTGCCGCCCAGCTGCCCGCTTTGGCCCGGGTCGAGGTGGTGAGCCCGAGCATCCTGCCTGAGGCCCCTGTCTCCCCCCGGCCGCTCCTCAACATGGCGGTGGCCGCCGTTCTCGCCTTCTTTGCCGCCACCTTCTTCGTCTTCCTCCGGGAGTGGTGGACCAACCCCGCCGAAGAAAGACCAGCAGAGCGCTGAACTCCCAGCGCCCTGCTGGCCCATCCCACCGGGGCGGAGCAGCCCGCCATGCCCCAAGGCCTGGGTCTCGGGGCCTTCTTCACCAGAGCCGCACACCGATGCCCGCCAGCAGGTGGGCGGCCGCGTGGGGAACCGTGGCCCAGCCGTTGTAGACGGGCACCCTGGCCCACGCGACGGTCCCCTTGGCCTCGGCTGCGAAGAAGAAGGGGCCGACCAGATCCCGGGTGTACGCCACCGAGACCTGCCCCGCGGGCCCGCTGATGTGGAATCCGTTCATCAGCTCGTAGCCGTACCCCAGCTTCTTCCCCGCCACGGTGCTTTCGGGGTGGGCGACCACAATGCCCAGGCCCGTCCGCCAGGTGATGGGGCCATCCCCGTGGGCCCGGTTGAGGAGGAGCAAGTTGTACCCGTGGCTGACCTCAAAGTGCTCGATGGGATCCTCAGGGTTCATCAGGTACATCTTGTCGTGGATCAGCTCCACGTCCCACCGACCGTGGCCAACCCGGATGGAG
>NZ_VSCV01000055.1:0-5347 GCF_047459355.1 Limnochorda sp.
GGAAGCGATGGAGTTCTACTTCGGCGCCTTGAAGGCGTACGCGCAGCCGTCACCCATCGAGTGGCGGCGGGAAGATCTGATCCGCCTCTTCAAGAGCGGGCGGCTCGCCATGTACACCGACCACGTCTTCAGTGTCATCGAGGCCCTGGAGGCAGGGATTGACGTGGGCGTCCAGATGGTGCCGGCGGGCCCCCAGGGCGACCGGCCCTTCGCCACGGTGGTGGTCACCGACTCCATTGCCATCCCGGCGCAGGCGCGGCATAAGGACCTGGCCGTGGAGTTCGCCATGTTCATGACCAACTTCGAAAATCAGGCCACGTGGGACATCACCCTGGGCTTCATCCCGCCCATGCCGGCCGAAGCGGAGCTGGAGGCCTTCAACCCCTGGTACTGGCAGGTCTTTATTGAGGGCCTGGAGTACGGCATCCCCCAGGCGGCCTCCATCCAGGACTGGGAGGGGGTCCAGGAAGCCCTCCTTACCGCCACCCAGAAGTACTTCCTGGGCCAGGCCGACGCGGAGACGGCCCTGAAGGAAGCGGCTCAGACCATCAACATCCTGCAGGGTGTCCAGTAACCTGGGCGCCCAGGAACGCTCAAGACCCCAGGAACCGGAAGGACCGGGCGGGGGAACCCGCCCGGCACCGTCACTCTCGACCCGACGGGTCCGGGAAGCGGTGGGAAGGATGGGGACGGGGCCATGTTCCACCGGTGGCGAGGGCCCGGGGCCCGCTGGCGGGCCCGTTGGGCGGGCGTCCTTTACGTGCTCCCCATGCTCCTCTACCTGGCCCTCTTCTTGATCTACCCCATCGGCCGGGTGCTCTACCTTTCCTTCTTCGACGTCACTTTGCTGAGCATGACGCCCCAGTGGGCCGGTTGGAGCAACTACCTTTGGGCCTTCACCTTCCGGATGCCGGGCCAGGAGGGCGTCTACTTCCTGGCCAGCCTGGGGCGGACGGTCCTCTGGGTGGGGCTCTCCCTCTTGCTCAAGGTGAGCCTGGGCTTGGCGGGGGCGATCCTCCTCCACCAAGAGCTGGCGGGCCGCCAGGTTTACCGGACCCTGGCCGTGCTGCCCTGGGGCCTCCCCTGGGCCATCGCGGCCATGACCTGGGCTTGGACCATGAACACCCAGTTCGGGCTGGTGAACGGGGTGCTTCTGCGGCTGGGGCTGGTCTCCCAGCCGGTGGCCTTCCTGGGGGCGCCGGTGGCCGCCTTCGTCAGCACCGCGGTGGCCGACGCCTGGATCGGGTTGCCCTTCATGGTGGTGATGATCCTGGCCGGTCTCCAGTCGGTGCCGGGGGACCTCCTGGATGCAGCGTTGGTCGACGGGGCCTCCCCTTGGATCCGGTTCTTCCGGGTCACCCTGCCCCTGGTCCGCCCCGTGGTGCTCACCACGGCGCTCCTCTCGACGGTCTGGACCTTCAACTCCTTCGACCCCATCTGGGTCATGACCCGGGGCGGCCCCGTCTCCGCCACCGAGACCTTGCCCATCGCCATCTACAACGTGGCCTTCCGGCTCCTCCGCTTCGGCGGGCTGGGGAAGGCCGCGGCCATGACCACGGTCCAGGTGCTGGTGGTGACGGCCATCACCCTAGGCTACCTGCAAGCCCTGCGGGGCGGGCAGGAGGGGTCCCAATGAGGAAGGGCCTGGCGAAGGTGGCCACCCACGGGCTGGTGATGCTCTTTCTCGTCTTCATGCTCCTGCCCATCTACCAGATGGTCATCACCGCGCTGAAGCCGGAGGCGGAGGCGTGGCTGGTCCCGCCCAGCCTCGTCCCCCGGCGGCCCACCCTGGAGAACTTCGCCGAGATGTTCGAGATCGTGCCCCGGCTGCCCAGGTTCCTGGGGAACAGCTTCATCTACGGGCTGGGAGTGAGCCTGGTCTCCCTCGGGGTGGCCGTGCCGGCCGCGTACGGGCTCTCCCGCCACCCGATCCCGGGCCGGCGGGGGATCCTCTTCCTCCTGGTCTACGCCAACATGTTCGCCCCCATCATGTTGCTGGTGCCGCTCTACGACATCATCCGGGTCCTGGGGCTCCTCAACACCCGCCCGGCCATGATCCTGGCGGGCTCCGTCTTCACCCTGCCGCTGTCGGTGCTGCTCCTGGCCTCGTACTTCGAGGCGGTGCCCCGGTCCCTTGAGGAGGCGGCCTGGGTGGACGGCTGCTCCCGCCTTCGGGCCCTGGGTCAGGTGGTCTTGCCCCTGGTGCTACCGGCCATGGTGGCGGTGGCCATCTACGCCTTCATCACCGGCTGGAGCCAGCAGTTCGTCCTGGCCCTGGTCCTCATCCAATCGCCGGACCTGATGCCCATCACCCAGGGGCTTTACCAGTTCTTCTCCCGCAGCTCCGTCCGCTGGCCCGAGCTGATGGCCGCCTCCTTGGTCGCGGCCTCCGTCCCCATGCTGCTGTTCATGCTGGTCCAGCGGTACATCGTCCAGGGCCTGACGGCCGGGGCCGTCAAGATGTAAGGGTGCAACCGCGGTAGAGCAGACAAGGCGGGTGGGGGATGCCCTGGCCGGGAGCGGGTTTCCTGGAAGGAGGGTGCTTGGCCCTGAGACCCGTCCGAAAAGACGGTGCCTGGTGCAGGAAAATTCTCAGAAGAAAACCAAGAATCAGACTAGAAGTCGGGTTCACGGGTGCTGCCCACGCGCGCGAATGAGGCTTTCGGTGGTGCGGGACTGAAAGGAGGTTGCCTGGTGAAGAGGTTGGCATCGGTGGCTCTAGGCTTGGCCCTCGGCCTCGGGCTCGTCGCCTGTGTTGGGGGGCAGCCGGCGGGGGCCCAGGCGCTGCCCCGGCATGAGACCTTCTCCATCTCGGGCCAGCAGTGGGGCCCTCCCACCAACTTCAACCCGGTCCACCCCAACCCCGGCTGGCCGGTGAGCCGGACCCAGAACATGACCTGGATCTATGAGTCCCTCTTCGCCTACAACATGGTCACCGGTGAGATGGAACCCCTCTTGGCCGAGACCATGGAGTGGGCCGACCCCTACACTCTTGTCGTCACCTTGCGGGAGGGCACCCGCTTCCAAGACGGCCACCCACTCACCGCCCAAGACGTGGCCTACACCTTCGAGCTGGCCCAGAGGCATCCCCTAGCCTACAGCAATCTCTGGGACGTGGGCTACCTGACGGGGATCACCGTCCAGGATGAGCGGACGCTCACCTTCCACCTCCACCCCGACCACCTCAACCCCGGCGTGGTGCTGAATGCCCTGGGGACCATCCGCATCCTGCCCGAACACCTCTGGGTGGAGGTGGAGCAGACGGGGGATGTGGCCGGCTTCGCCAACATGGAGAACCCCGTCGGCTCCGGCCCCTACAAGCTGCACAGCTACACCTCGGAGCAGATCATCCTGGAGCGGGACGACAACTACTGGGGCATCTCCTACTTCGGCATGCCGGCCCCCAAGTACGTGGTCCACCCCATCTTCCGGAGCAACGACGCGGCCAACCTGGCCTTCGAGCGGGGGCAGGTCGACCTGCACCAGACCTTCGTGCCCCAGTTCTGGACCATGAAGCAGCGGGGCGTCCCCGTCGGCGCCTGGTTCGCCGAGGAACCGTACCAGCTGCCGGCCACCACCCCGGCCCTCATCATCAACATCCAGCGCCAGCCCCTCGACAACCCCCTGGTGCGCCGGGCGCTGGCCTACAGCATCAACTATGGGCTCATCGCCCAGAATGCCATGTCCCGCTACTCGCCGCCGGCCCGCTCGAGCCTCATCGTCCCCCTGGGGGTGGCCGAGCAGCAGTACTTCGATGAAGCCCTGGTGGCCGAGTCCGGATGGGAGTACAACCCCCAGAAGGCCATCGAGATCCTCGAGCAGGAGCTGGGTGCCCGCCGGGGCCCCGACGGCATCTACGTGTTGCCTGACGGCACCCGCCTCGGCCCCTTCTACGTGGAGTGCCCCTTCGGCTGGACCGACTGGATGACAGCCCTGGAGATCGTGGCCCAGGGGGCCCAGGCGGTGGGCATCGACGTACGCACCCAGTTCCCCGAGGCCCCGGTCTGGAACACCCGCCTCAACAACGGCGACTTCGACCTGATCATGTACACGCCGGCGCCCGTATACGGGCCTAACATGCCCTGGGGCCGCTTCCACGAGGCGATGGACGGCCGGGGCGTGGCCCCCGTGGGCCAGCCCGCTTTCCGGGCCTGGAACCGGTACTTCAACGACGAGGTGAACCGGCTCCTGGACCAGGTGGCCGCCGAGACGGACCCCGCCCGGCTGGCGGAGCTGTATGGCCAGCTGGACCGGATCTACATGGAGGACGTCCCCATCATCGTCCTCATGTACCGGCCGGCCTACTTCTGGTTCTACAACGAGTCGGTCTGGACGGGCTTCCCCAACGCAGACGATCCCTACGCCCCGCCCCAGTACAACGGCGCGGGCATCCGGCTCATCTACCGGCTGAAGCCGGCCCAGTAACCGGCGGGCGGGAGGGCGGCCCCGAGGTGGCGGGCGCTCTCCCGCCCCCGTCGCCGTCGCCGGCCGGATCCCGTTCAGCAGGGGGGTAGGCCGATGAGGACCTTCCGGCGGTACGTGCTGGCCAAGGCAGGCTGGTACCTCCTGGCCCTGCTCCTGGCCATGGCCCTCAACTTCTCCCTGCCCCGGCTCATCCCGGGCAACCCGGTCACGGTCATCGTCTCCCGGACGGTGTCGGGCGACTTTCCCGCTGAATCGCTGGAGCGGATCTACACCACCTATGTCCGGGAGTTTGGCCTGGACCAGCCGGTCCACGTCCAGTTCCTGACCTATCTCGCAGGGGTCCTCCGGGGGGATTGGGGCACGTCCTTCATGCTCTACCCGGCCAAGGTGCGGGACCTCATCGGCCAAGCCCTGCCCTGGACCCTCGCCCTCCAAGTGCCCAGCATCCTGGTGGGGTGGCTCCTGGGCAACCTTCTGGGCGCGGTGGCCGCGTACACAGGCGGGCGGCTCGACACGGGCGTCTTGACGGCCTCGCTGCTCTTCTCCAACATCCCCTACTACGGCCTGGCCATCATCCTGCTCTACCTCTTGGCGGTGCAGTTGCCCCTCTTTCCCACGGGCGGCGGCTACACCTTCGGGAGCCTCCCCAACCTCTCCTGGACCTTCCTCGCCGACGCGGCCCGCCACCACGCCCTGCCGTTCCTCTCCCTGGTTCTGGTCAGCATCGGCGGCCAGGCCATCGGCATGCGGGAGATGGCCCTCTACGAGGTGAGCGCCGACTACGTCCAGTACGGCAAGATGTTGGGCCTGAGCGACCGGAAGCTGATCCGGTACGTCTTCCGGAACGCCTCCCTCCCCCAGATCACCGGCATGGCCCTCTCCCTGGGCACCATGGTGGCCGGCGCCCTGGTCACCGAGATGG
>NZ_VSCV01000109.1:0-1121 GCF_047459355.1 Limnochorda sp.
AGGCGTGTAGCCCGGAGTACCCTGACGATCACCTCGCTTCCTTCATCCGGATGGAACATGCCGCCACACCGGTAGCACCTCGATGTATGGATTCGGCCAGTAAGCTCCATCGCCTTCATCCTTCCATGTTTACCAACACCCGCCGAACGTGGCGGGCACTCACTCGCAGGGCCACAGCAGGCTGGCGGTTGATCCCAGAGTTGTAGAGGGCAACCGCAAGCTCCACGTCGCCCCGGGCACGCTCCAGGGTCATACTCAGGTACCGCACACCAGCCCTCAGCGTCTGCCGCCAGTCATTGAGGTCGGTGCCCCCGAGCAGCCGGAAGGTATCTGGCAGTACCTGGAGAGGGCCGCGCTCTCCGGCCCGCCCCCGAGCATTGAGCCTCCAGTCGCTCTCAGCCGCCCCGAGGGCTATCACCAGGTCTACGGGGACCCCGTAGGTGGCGGCGGCATCAACTACCACCGCCGCCACCCCAAGAGCCTCGGGACCGAGCCCAGGATTCCAACGGCTGATCCTCTGGGCCACCGGCAGGAGGGCGTCGAGTCTGGAACTCAGAGCCTGGAACTCGGCCTCCAAAGCGGCGATGCGCTCCGAGAGCACCTGCGTTTCGGCCATCAGTGTCCTTATGGTCTCCTTGGCCTCTGTTATGCTGTCCTGGAGCGGGGCCATAATCATTTGCCCGTATGCCATCCCACCAGCAAAGGCGGCAACGAGTCCCAGTACGAAGAGCGCCTGGGCGACGATCGTTTTGTGCTCGTAACCCAGCTTCATCCTCCCACCGCCTCCTCAGCTCCTAAGGGCGGTTGTCGTCCGCGTCAGAATACTGGTTTTCGGGAACATCGTCCGGGCCGGTCATCTCCCGCCACTGCCGGTACTCCTGCCGCAGATCATCCAGGATCTTTCGGACCGTCACAGGTTTCGCGGCCTGAAGCTTATTGGCCGCCGCCTCGATGAAGTCAGAGCGGATCTGGGAGGTGCTCTCCACGTCCTCACCGGTCTTCTTCCACCAGGAGAGTCGCAGAAGCTCCTTCGCATTCTCGCTGGTCAGGCCCTTGCCAGCCGTGACGGCGTACCACCGCCGCCGCGCCGCATCGGCAACATCCGCCTGACTAATGACGGG
>NZ_VSCV01000110.1:0-1115 GCF_047459355.1 Limnochorda sp.
GCCAGCTGCTGGATGCCGGCCAGGCCGTCGGTGTCGGCGTTGAAGGCGGCCTTCAGGAATCGGATGGCCGTGGGGCTCTTCTCGAGAATCTCCCGGGCCCAGGCGACCGTCTCCTCCTCCAGCCGCTCCAAGGGGACCACCGCGTTGACCAGCCCCATCTCCAGGGCCTCCTGGGCGGTGTACTGGCGGCAGAGGTACCAGATCTCCCGGGCCTTCTTCTGGCCCACCGTCCGGGCCAGAAGCCCCGCGCCGTACCCGGCGTCGAAGCTGCCCACCTTGGGGCCCGTCTGGCCGAAGATGGCGTTGTCGGCCGCGATGGTCAGGTCACAGACCAGGTGGAGCACATGGCCGCCGCCGATGGCGTACCCGGCCACCATGGCGATGACGGGCTTGGGCAGGGTCCGGATCTGCCGCTGCAGGTCGAGGACGTTCAGCCGGGGGATCTCGTCCTCGCCCACGTACCCCCCGTCGCCCCGCACCTTCTGGTCGCCGCCGGAGCAGAAGGCCTCCGTCCCCTCCCCCGTGAGGATGACCACGCCGATGGACCGGTCGTCCCGGGCGTGGTTGAAGGCATCCATCATCTCCATGACCGTCTTGGGGCGGAAGGCGTTCCGCACCTCGGGCCGGTTGATGGTGATCTTGGCGATGCCGTCATAGACCTCGTAGCGGATATCCTCGTAGGTTTTCACCGGTTGCCAGGGGAAGGCCACCGGCCACCGCCTCCTTTCATCCGTGCAAGCTTCCTTCCAACCACATGTCGCTCCGTCCGGGGCGCCCGAAACCGGGTGCCATCATCCCCCTGGGCCCGCCTCGGCCAGGGCCCGGTCCCCCTGTCCGCCGGCCCCCTGCCCGCCCGCCTCCGCCCCGTGGGCCTCGAGGAAGGGGAGCACCGCCTGGAGGAAGGCCTCAGGCTGCTCCAGATGGACCGTGTGCCCCGCGCCGGGCACTGTCACCACCTGGATCTGGGGCGACCGGGCCGCCATCTGGCGGGCCAGCGCGACGAACTTGGCATCCCGCTCCCCCACCACCAGGCGGGTGGGGACCGCCAACCGGGCCAGCCGGTCCCAGAGGGGCGCCTGCGCCCCCGTCCCCATCCCCCGCAGGCTGGCCGCCAG
>NZ_VSCV01000111.1:0-1108 GCF_047459355.1 Limnochorda sp.
GCGTTGGTGGGAGAGGGCCTCCTGGAGGCGACGACGGATCTGGGTCGTCTCGGGGAGTGCGATGCGATCTCGATCTGTGTGCCGACCCCGCTCTCGAAGACGAAGGATCCGGACGTCTCCTACGTGGTGAGTGCGGCGGAGGCGGTGGCGAGGACGCTTCGGCGTGGCCAGCTGGTGGTCCTGGAGTCGACGACGTATCCGGGGACGACGAGGGAGCTGGTGCTACCGATGCTGGAGCGGACGGGGCTCGTGGTGGGCAAGGACTTCTTCCTTTGCTTCAGCCCGGAGCGGGTCGACCCGGGCAACCGGCAGTGGCAGACGAAGAACACGCCGAAGGTGATCGGGGGGATCACGGAGCGGTGCCTGGAGGTGGGGGTTGCGCTCTATTCGCGGGTGATCGAGCGGGTGGTGCCGGTGAGCAGCACGGAGGCGGCGGAGCTGACGAAGCTTCTTGAGAACACGTTCCGTGCGGTCAACATTGCGCTGGTCAACGAGATGGCGCAGGTCTCGGACCGGCTGGGCGTGGACGTGTGGGAGGTGATCGAGGCGGCGGCGACGAAGCCGTTCGGCTTCATGAAGTTCCAGCCGGGGCCGGGGATCGGGGGCCACTGCATCCCGCTGGATCCGTACTATCTTGCGTGGAAGATGAAGACGCTGAACTACAAGACGCGGATGGTGGAGCTGGCGGGAGAGATCAACAGCGAGATGCCGCACTATGTGGTGGACAAGGTGCAAGATGCCTTGAATGGGGTGGGGCGAGCGCTGAGAGGGAGCCGGGTGCTGGTGCTGGGGGTGGCCTACAAGCGGGACATTGACGATGTGAGGGAGAGTCCTGCGCTGGACGTGATGCGGCTCCTGGAGGAGAAGGGAGCCGAGGTGGTCTATCACGACCCGTATGTGGAGGTGCTCAAGGGGGAGGGAGGAGAGGAGAAGCGGAGCGTGGCGCTCACGGCAGACGAGCTCTCCCGGGCGGACGTGGTGGTGATCACGACGGATCACACGACGGTCGACTACGGCTGGGTGGTCGAGCACAGCCGCCTCGTCGTCGATACGAGAAACGCCACGGCCGGCCTCGATGCACCCCACATCATCGGCCTCAGCGGCCGGC
>NZ_VSCV01000112.1:0-1105 GCF_047459355.1 Limnochorda sp.
TCATCGTCGGGGATGCGGTCGGGATCGTCGCCAGGTCCTCGGATCTCGCTCTCTCGGGCCAGGACAAAAGTGTCGCCGCCCTTACGGATCGTGATTGAGCCGAAAAGACGAGCGTACTCAATCGCAAGCGGGAACGATACGCTATCGTTCTCGGCCCTTACAATCGTCTCGCGCTCGACGCCGAGCCTTTCTGCCAACTCACTCTGGGTGAGTCCGGCCTGTTTGCGCTTGTCTTTGAGATCGACGGGAATAACTTTCGTGCTGTCCATCGAAAACTGTCACCTCCTCCTGGCCATAATTGTGACATAACACGTCACGTGTGTCAAGCACTTTTGAGGCATTGGGTTGCATTTTTTGTCGCCTACGTCTCAACGCGAGCGGATGTAGGCCCAAACTGAGAGCAAACCCATCACCATTGTCGGAGCGGGAATTGTCTCTTGAATACGTGACGAATTGTGGCACATCATAACACAGGGGAGGGCGATGCGATGAACGCGAACATGTTTGCGAGAAGGCTGGTGAAACTGAGAGAACTGGCTGGTCTGACACAAGCAGGACTTGCAGATAGGATTGGGGTTGCACGAGAGACCGTTTATCGGTGGGAATCAGGAAAGCATGCGACACCGCATAAGAGAATGAGGGATATTTGTCGCGCGCTAGGAGTCACAGAAGAGCAATTTTGGAATCCGGAATGGCCCAGCGAATCCGACTCGATAAAACAAAATACGACCCGATATACCCCCGGGCCGTATTTGGAAATCCCCACAAATGAGCACTATATGGCTTTAGCGTGCCCCCGATGCGGAGCGACAGATTTCAGCGAAAAAGCTCGCTACTGTCGGCAGTGCGCGTACCCTCTTTATAACTATTGCATGCATCCCGATATGGAAGCGCGACATGTAAACCCGCCGGATGCCGTATTTTGCGAGGAGTGCGCTCTCCCGACATTTTGGTCCCGGGAGCACGTGACACTTGAGGAAATCCTAGGAGAACGGGCGATGCGCAGTGTTCGCAGTACCGAGGGGGGATCGCGAATGACATGACGTGGCCGCACACTTCACACCTGCGTTGGGATAACATTATCCGCCCTCCCGTTTTTGTCCCC
>NZ_VSCV01000027.1:0-22402 GCF_047459355.1 Limnochorda sp.
ACCCGTAACCTCAACCGGAGCTACCCCGGACGGCCCGACGGGACGCTGACCGAGCGGGTGGCCTATGCCATCCGGTGCCGGAGGCTGAGTCGGCCAGCACGACCCACCTCTCCACGGCCGATCAGGACGGGAACGTGGTCGCGCTGACCCAGACCATCTCCAGCTTCTTCGGGGCCAGGGTGGCCGTGCCGGGCACCGGCATCATCCTGAACAACGAGATGGCCAACTTCAGCACCCGGCCGGGGCTTCCCAACAGCCTGGCCCCTGGGAAGCGGATGCGGACCACCATCGCGCCCACGCTGCTCTTGAAGGATGGCGAGCCCGTCCTCTCCATCGGGACGCCCGGCGCGGGGCGGATCGTCTCGACCATGGTCCAGCTCTTGGTCAACCTGGTGGATTACGGGATGAGCCTGCAGGAGGCCATCGAGGCCCCCCGCTTCTACGCCCGGGACACCGAGGCCAACCTCCACGTGGAGAGCCGGATGCCGGCTCCCGTCCTGGCCGAGCTGGAAGCCATGGGGTACACCCTGGAGGTCCGGGGCGCGTATGACCTCTTCTTCGGCGGGGCTCAAGGCATCCTCTTCGACCGGGAGACGGGCGAGATGGTGGGTGGGGCCGATCCCCGCCGGAGCGGTGGCGTGGTGGGGTACTGATCCGGCGGGCCGCCCGGCGTGACGGGCATGCCCGGAACGAATTGGGAGGGAACGAGCATGCAAGGGAGTCTACGGACCCGGTTATGGATCACCGTGGTGGCGACCGCCACCCTCTGCCTGGCGGCCCTGGCCGGTGGGGGCCCGTCGGCGGCCGCCGCTCCGGCGGCCAAGCCCGGCATCATCACCTCGGCCGGGCAGAGCTCTGACGCGGTGATGGTCAACGTGCTGGCCAACACCCAGCTGAAGCTGGGCCTGGACTTCGATCCCCTGGTGCAGGCTGAAAGCTTGGCGGGCTACCGGACGCTGGTGGTGGTGGTCGGCGCGAGCGCCAAGGGGTTGGGCGCGGCCGGCATCAACGAGGAGCAGGAGATGGCGCGGGTGACGGCCCTGTTGGAGCAGGCCAAGGCCCAGGACGCCTTCGTCCTCCTCATGCACGTGGGCGGCACGGCCCGGCGCGGCCCTTCCTCCAATCCCTTGATCGAGGCGGTGGCCGCCTATGCGGACGCCATGATCGTGGTCCGGTCGGGGAATGAGGACGGCTTCTTCACGCAGTTGGCCCAGGAGTACGGCATCCCGCTCACGGAGGTGGAGCGGATCGTCGATGCCCGGGAACCGCTGAGCCGTCTCTTCGGCGCGTGAGGTAAGGAGGAACGCGGGTGGTCTCGCCAGCAGTCGTGGTCGTCCTCATGGTCACGGTCTTCGTCGTCGCTGCCATGGCGGCCCGCGTTCCTTTGGGGCTCGCCCTGGCCCTGGCCGCCACGGTGGGCGGGCTGGTCGGGGGCCTGGCGTCCGAGCTGCCCCGCCACCTCTTGGAGGGGAGCCTGGGCTACCTGGACACCATGCTCATCATCGCCAGTGCCATGATCTTCGTCCAGGCGACCACCCTTTCGGGTGGGCTGCCGGCCCTGGCTTCCGCTTTGGTGGTCCGTTTCGGGCGCCGGCCCCTGCTCCTCCTGCCCCTCCTGGCCGTGGTCGTCATGCTCCCGGGGATGATCACCGGGTCCTCCACCGCCGCTGTCCTCACCACGGGCGCGCTGGTCGCCCCGGTCCTCATCCGCTTGGGTCTGGACCGGGACCGGGCCGGGGCCTTTGTGGCCATGGCGGCCATTTATGGCATGCTGGCGCCCCCGGTCAACATCCCAGCCATGCTCATCGGAGGTGGGGTGGATCTGCCCTACGTCGGCCTCGAACCGCCCCTCCTGCTGGCGACGGTCCCCCTGGCCTTGGTGACCGCCTGGTATCTGGGGCTGCCCGCCCTGGGCCGGAGCCACCAAGGGTCCGCTGGGCTCTCGCCCGAGCCACCGGCGGCGGCTGCCGGGGAGTCCGGTCCCCTGGGGCGCCATCTCGTGCCCTGGCTCACGGTGGCGCTCCTGATGACCGCCGAACGGTGGTGGCCCCATAGCTTCCTCAACCTGGGGTTGCCCTTGATCTTCTTCATCGGGGCGGTGGTCGCGTGGGTGCTGGACGGCCGGCGCTTCGCCTGGCACCGGTGTGCCCGAGAGGCGGTGGGTCAGGCCATTCCCGTTCTGGCCATCTTGGCCGGGGTGGGGATGTTCATCCAAGTCTTCACCGCGACGGGCGGGCGGGGCTGGCTGGTGGTGGAGCTCTTGAGCATGCCGGCGCTGGCCCAGTACGGGGCGATGGCGGTGGGCCTCCCGCTCTTCGGGGCGGTCTCCGCCTTCGGCGCCGCCTCGGTCCTAGGGGTCCCCTTCCTTCTGGCCTTCCTGGGCCGGAATGATCTGGTCACCACGGCAGGGCTCTCCATCGTGGCCGGGGTGGGCGATCTGGTGCCCCCCACGGCCTTGGCTGGGATCTTCGCCGCTCAGGTGGTAAACGAGCCTTCGTACTGGAAGGTGCTCCGGCGTGCTCTGGTGCCGGCCCTGCTGACCCTCCTGACGGGCGTGGCGCTGGTGGTCTGGGCTGAGCCCATCGGACGGTTCCTCTTCTGAGAGGAGGGGGATGGATGGCGTGGCCTTCCTGGGTCCTGCTGATCTACGTCAGCGGCCTGGTCGCCTGGAATCTGCTGCGGGGACGCGGGCTGGGTGAGCAGCTGACGGCCGCCTTGGTCTTGCTCCCCTTCCTCCTCCGCATGCTCCTCATTCGCTGATCCCTCATCAAATCGAGGCTGGCTTGCCCCGCCCGGGTCGTCGGACCCGGAGTCGACGATGGAGAGGGGATGAGTGCGATGGTCCACGTCTCTCGGAAGCGTTGGGGCGCTCGCACGGGGGCATGGGTGCTCCTTTTGGCTTTGGTGGCGCCCCTGGCCGCCGCGGCCGGATCGGGGCCCTATGTCGGCCACGATATCCGGCCGGGGGTGGGCGTTACCCGGATGGTCTGGCTGAGCGAGTACCATCCACCCCTGCGGGGGACCCCCGGCGACACGCCGGTCTACATCTTGGAAGGGAGCCAACCCGGCTCCACCGTCTTCGTGGCCGGCGGCACCCACGGGAACGAGATTGCCGGGGTGATGGCCGCGACGGTCCTGGTGGAGAAGGCGGTGGTGACCCAAGGGCGTCTCATCGTCATCCCGCGGGCCAACAACAGCGCCTCCACCTACGCGGAGGTGGAGTACGGCGATCCGGAGTGGATCTGGCTGGTGACCCCCAGTGGTCCCCGGGCTTTCCGCTACGGCGCCCGGCGAACCCATCCCGACCACCACGGGACCCCTGATCCGGCCGTCTACGTTCATCCCAAGGGCTCCACCTTCGAAGGGTACGAGATCCGGAACCTGGACCGGGTGCACCCGGGCCGCCCTGATGGGACCCTGACCGAACAGGTGAGCTACGCCATGGTGGAGCTCATCCGGCGGGAGAACGTCCACGTCGCCTTCGACCTTCACGAGGCGGGTCCCACCTCCCGTCTGGCCAACATGCTCATCAGCCACCCCAAGGGGCTGGAGATCGGGGCCCTGGCCCTGCTCAACCTGGAGCTGGAAGGGATCTCCATGAAGCTGGAGCACTCTTCCGAGGACTTCCGGGGTCTGAGCCACCGGGAGTGGGGCGATGAGACGGACGCGTACGCGTATTTGATCGAAACGCCCAACCCCGGCCAGGCGCCCGATCGGATGAACCCCGATGTGGTCGGGGATCCCGAGGCGCCTCTGTGGAAGCGGGTCGGCACCCAGCTGGCCACCATTCGGAGTGTCTTGGAGGCCTTCACCATGGCCGATCCCAGCTTCGCCTTCGAGTACACCGCGCCCGATTACGCCGATCTGGAGGCGCGCGGGCTCGGAGCCCATCTCAACTAAGCCGCGATCCGGGACCACCCCCGCTTCCTGGAGAAAGCGGGGGTTTCCCTTCTTCATTCGACCGGAATTCCACCGGCGGGGGAGGAAGGGGCTGGGGATGGGTCCGAAGTGATAGCGGGGATGGGGGAGGCGCCATGTGGGACGTGGTGGTCCTCGGGTCCGTCCTGGCGGGGTTGGGCTGGGCTGAAGAGTTCCGCTTGCGGCGGGCCCGGAGCGCGGTGCCGGTCCGGATTCACGTCAACGGCACCCGGGGCAAATCGACGGTGACCCGCTTGCTGATGGGCGTGCTCCTCACCGCTGGACGGCGGGCTCTGGGCAAGGTGACGGGGACGGAGGCTCGTTGGCTCCTGCCCGATGGGACCGAAGCGCCGGTCCAGCGCCGAAGCGGCCGGGCGACCATCCGGGAGCAGGCCCGGGCCCTGGAGCGGGCCGCGCGCTTGGGGTGCGAGGCCTTGGTGCTGGAGTGCATGGCCCTGCATCCCGAGGCCCTCTGGACCAGCGAACACCGGATGATCCAGAGCACCGTGGGGGTCATCACCAACGTTCGGGAGGACCATGGCGACGTGATGGGTCGGGATCGGGCCGAGATCGCCCGCACCCTGGCCAACACCATCCCCGTGGAGGGTCACTTGGTCGTGGGGGACGAGCAGGCCTTTCCCCTCCTGGCCAGGGAGGCCCGCCGGCGGGGAACCCAACCTCTTCTGGCCCCACCCGTTCCTCCCTCCCGGGCTCCGCAGGAGCTGAGGCCGTACCTGGCCTGGCACGCGCCCGAGAACCTGGGTGTGGTCTTCCAAGTCGCCCAATTGCTGGGGATCGAGGAACGGGTGACCTGGAGGGGGATGGCCGCCGCCCTCCCCGAGCCGGGCACCGCCCGCTGGACCCGAGTCGAGGGGCCGGGCCCCTTGGGGGCCCTCCTCATCGACGGGCTCGCGGCCAACGATCCCGACTCCCTGGCTCGGGTGCTGCGCGGAGCGCTGGCGGCGTGCCCGCCCGCCGAGCCCTTCGAGGTGCGGGTGATCTACCACCACCGGCACGACCGGGCGGAACGGGCGCTCCGGTTCGGCCAGCGCCTGCCCGAACTCCTCCGGGTTGGGGCGGGAGTGGGGTCCGTCACGGTGTGGGCCACGGGCGACCCAGGCGGGGCCCGCCTCTTGGGCGGGGGCGCCCGCCAAGGGCCCACGGAACCGGGAGCTTTGCTGCGCCGTTGGCGTCTTCGACCAGCCGGCGATCCTGCATGCGAGGAGCCTCCGGGCGTGGTGGTCCTCGCCGGCGGGAACACCCGTGGCGCCCGGGGGTGGCAGGGGGCCTACGAGCCCTGGCAACCGGTCCCCCTGGGGGCCGAAGGCCGCCTGGTCCCGCCAGGGGAGGGGGGCGCTGACCATGGTTGAACGGGCGGTGGGGATCGGGGTGCTCCTCAACCTGCTCGTGTACGAAGGGATCGGCTTGACCGCGGGGGGCATGGTGGCTCCGGGCTACCTGGCCCTCTTTCTGGACCAGCCCCTCCGGGTGGGCGCGACCCTCCTGGTGGCCACCGCCACCTGGCTCGCGGTCGCCTACGGCTTGGGGCGGGTGGTGATCCTCTTCGGGCGGCGCCGGTACGGCGCCATGCTGGTGGTGGGCATGGTGGGAAGCTGGGCGCTGGCTCGTCTCGCGCCCCACCTGGCGGCGGCTGGCGCCGACATCCGAGCCATCGGGTACATCGTGCCGGGCCTCCTCGCGAACGAGATGGAGCGGCAAGGGGCCCTGCCCACCCTGGCCGTTACCCTGGGCCTGGCGGTTCTGACCCGGCTGGCGCTCCACCTGCTGGCCGGATGGGGGTTGTGAGGGGGAACGGGAGCTCATGAGGGGGAAGGAGGGGCGAGCCAGAAGGGCCCCAGTCTACCGGCCCCGCCTGGGGCGCTTTCCTCAGCCGCCAGGCCGCTTGCTGGTGGCGACCGTGGTCTTGGTGGCGGGCTACTGGGCCTGCCTGGCCGCCGGCTGGCTGCCGCCCTTGGGCGGGACCAGCCCCGAGGCCGGGCTCCCTGACGGGATCCGGGCCGAGGCGGTCCGGCGGATGGCCCAGGCCCTGCCCCTTCTGGCCGAAGCCCGGGAAGCGCGGGGGCTTCCTTGGGACCGGGTGCATGACCCCAACCGGACGGGCCTGATCGGCGCGGCCTTTACCGAGATCACCACCACCTTGGGGGATCCGGTCGCCAAGCGGACGGCCACCAATCCTCAGTGGGCCGGGGTGGTGGCCGAGGCCCTCTGGCAGGCAGGGGCGCGCCCAGGGGACGTGGTGGCGGCCACCCTTTCCGGCTCCTTCCCCGGGCTCAACCTGGCCGTCTTCATTGCGGCCGACGTGTTGGACCTTCAGCTCGCCGCCGTCGCGTCCCTCGGCAGCTCCATGTGGGGGGCCAACCTGCCCCAGTGGACCTGGGCCGACATGGAGCAGGTGTTGGCCGAGGAGGGCTTGATCGGCCAGCGTTCACTGGCCTATACCCTGGGCGGTGAAGGCGACCGGGGTGGGGGCCTCATGCCCGAGGGGGTGGCGGCCCTCCGCGCCGCTGCGGCCCGGGCCGACGGCCCGCGGCTTTTGGAGCTGGCGGGCCTGGCCGAGGCGGTCCAGATCCGCCTCGCCCTCTTCGACCACGCCGCCCGGGAGGCCGGCCGGCCCGTGGCTGTCTATGTGAACGTGGGCGGTGGGCAGGCGGCCCTGGGGTCGTGCGGCGCGGTCGCCGGGCTGCCGCCGGGGCTCCTCTGGCCCGAGCAAGTTCCGGCCTGTCCCCCGGAGCGGCAAGGGGTCCTTTCGGTCATGGCGGGCCGGCAGGTGCCCGTGCTCCACCTGCTCAACGTGCGGGAGCTGGCTCTGCGGAAGGGCCTTCCCCTGGACCCCGTTCCCCTCCCGGGGGTGTCCTCATGGTGAGGCGGCTCGGACGGCCGGGGCGTCTGGGACTTTTCTTGATCGGGCTGGGGGCTGCCTTGCCTGGCTGGTTCACCCACCAGACCCTGGACATCCTTCCCCAGATCCGCCGGGCCATCGAGGTGTACGACAGCGGCCAGCTCCTCCTGGCCGCGGGAGCGCTGGTCATCTTGAACACCGTCCGGGCCGTGCCCATCTATGTGGGGGCGTTCCTGACGGCCGAGGCCCTCCGGCTGGGCCAAGAGGGAAAGAACGGGCGGTGGATCGGCTGGCTGACGCCCCTGCTCGTGATTCCAGGGGTCTACGGTCTGATCCAGCTGGTCCATGGGGTGCGGTACGACTTGGGCGGGCCGGCGGTGGCCGGCGTGCTGGCCGCCGCGGGCGTGCACCAGATGGCCGAAGCGACCCACGGCCGCTTCATGCGGGCGGCCATCCTTACGGTCTTCCTCTTCGGCCTCCAATGGCTGGATGTGGTGCCCGCCCTGACCCCGTACGGATTCGGCCACGGGGACCTTTCCGTGGAGGTGAAACTGGCGGCGGCCTTCTTGGGTGCCGAGGATCTGCTCAACCTGTGGGGGCTGGTCAGCTTTGGGGTCTTCACGGCCGTCGCGGTGGTGATGGCCAAGTTCATGGTCGATTTCCACCAGCACCTGGAGGTGCTCCTCGCCCGGCAAGCCGAAGAGTTCCACGCGGCCCGGGCCGAGGCCCAGGCCCGGGCGGCGACCGCCCGCAACCGGTCCTTGATGGAGGTGCAAGCCCTCGTCCACGATCTGAAGACACCCTTGACGACCGTCTCGGGCCTGGTGAGCCTCTTGGGCCTTGCGCCCCAGATCGCGTCGGACCGGTCCCTGCGAAGCCACATCGTCCAGATCGAAGGGGCCGTCGCCACCATGAACCAGATGATCGCGGAGATCCGCTCGCCTCGCGCCGCCCGGCGGGTGAGCGGCCACGAGCTGCTCCGCTACCTCCGGGCCCAGTGGTCCGCGGTGGAAGGGTCGGGGATGGAGGGGCAGCCTGTGGGCGAGCCGACCCTCTTCCAGGTCGCGTCCCGGCTGCCCTGGGTTCGGGTGAACCTCCTCCGCTTGAGCCGGGCCCTCCTCAACGTCTTGGCCAACGCCCGGCGAGCCGCGGGGTCCCACGGGCGAGTGCGGGTCCAGGTGGGGGGCACCTCCCGGGAACTCCGGATCCGGGTGCGGGACTGGGGATCAGGGATGGAGCCGGCGGTGGCCCAGCGCGTCTTCGAGCCCGGGTTCAGCCTGGAGGGCAGTTCGGGGTTGGGCCTCACCTTTGCCCGGCAGGTGGTGGAAGGGGAGCTCGGTGGCCGGCTGACCCTGACCAGCGTGGCGGGCCGCGGCACCCTGGTGGTGATCCGCATTCCCGCCGACGGGAAGGAGGTTCAGGCTGGGGGTGGAGACGATGCTGCCGCCTCTCCTCATGGCCGTCGATGACGATCCCGGGATCCGGTACACCCTGCGGGGCATCGCCCGGCACGTCGGCTGGACCATGGTCACCTTTCCCGACGGGCGGACGGCCCTCCACTGGCTGGCCCGCCGGACGCCGGATGCAGCCATCGTTGATTATCACCTTCCGGGGGAGAACGGCTTGGTGCTCACCCGGATCCTCCGGGAACAGTACCCCGACCTGCCCATCGTGATCCTCACGGTCGATGAGCGGCAGGAGCTGGCCGACGCCTTCATGGCCGCGGGGGCAAGTGACTTTGCCCTCAAGCCCATCCGGGCCCCAGACCTTCTCGCCCGGCTCCGGGTCCACCTCCGGACCCGGCCAGGGAATGCCGGCCAAACCCGCCGAGCTGCCCCTGGATTGAGCCTGGGTCCAGATTCTGCCGGGGGGAGGAGTCTGCCCAAGGGGATCCAGGGGCCTACCTTGGAGCGTGTCCAAGCCATCCTGGCTGGTGCCCCGGAAGGGGTGACCGCGCCCCAGGTGGCGAGCCAAGGGGGGTTCGGCCCCGCCACCGCATACCGGTACCTGCGGTACTTGGAAGAGACGGGCCAGGTGGAGGTCTCGCTGGACTACCAGCGAGTGGGCCGTCCCAAGAAGGTCTACCGGCTCGTGCCGGGCCCTGGTAAAGGTCCGACCCCGCCCATGCCGAAAGTATGAACATGTGAACGGCGGCCGGGCACCGTAAGGGTACGCCGGTGCCTCGGGGCACCGGCTCAGGCGGTGGCCTTTTCATCCTGATCTTTCTCTTGGCAGCCGCCTGAAGAGCCCGGCAACCTGCTTCTCCGAGGAGGCGTGAGGGTGGCCCGCCAAGAGATGCCGGCCAAAGAGCCCCACATTCAGTGCGGACCCGGCGATGTGGCGCCGGTGGTCCTCCTGCCCGGCGATCCCGGCCGGATCGACTGGATCGCCCGGGAGCTGGAGGAGGTGGAGGAGGTGGCCTCCAACCGGGAGTTCCGCACCATCACCGGGCGCTTCCAGGGTGTGCCCGTCTCCGCCACCTCTACGGGGATCGGCGGGGCGTCGGCGGCCATCGCGGTGGAAGAGCTGATCCGGATCGGCGCCCGGATCCTGGTCCGGGTGGGGAGCGCCGGAGCCCTCCAGCCTGGCATGCCCATCGGGAGCCTGGTGGTGGCGGAGGGGGCCGTCCGGGAGGACGGGGCCAGCGGGATGTACGTCCCCGCGGGATACCCGGCGGTCGCCGATCCCGAGCTGGCCGTCGCCCTGGCCCAGGCCGCCCGGGAGCTGGGTGTGCCCGTCCGGAGCGGGCTGGTGCGGAGCCACGACAGCTTCTACACCGACCGGGAGGAGGAGCTGACCCGCTCCTGGGCCGCCCGGGGGGTGCTGGCCTCGGACATGGAGACGGCCGCCCTCTTCACCGTGGCCCGGCTCCGGGGCGTCCGGGCCGGCAGCATCCTGAACGTGGTGGTGACGGCCGAGGGCGAGCTGGAGGAGGGCATCAACCGCCTGGTCGCCAGCGAAGAGGCGGCGGCTGCGGGGCAGCGGGCCTCCATCCAGGCCGCGCTGCGGGGGGCGTGCCGGCTCTGGCTGGAGGAGAAGCAGAGGTAGATCTCAGGAGGTGCACGTCGGATGGCCGCTGAACCGCAAGGCAACCCGTGGGCGCTGCGGTTTACGACGCTCACCATCGTCCTCATCCCTGTTGCTGTTGGTATCAACTACGTGGGCAAGCTGATCGCGGCGGGCCTGAAGCTCCCCCTCTGGCTGGACTCCATCGGCACGGTGCTGGCTGGCATGCTAGCCGGGCCCTGGGTGGGGGCGCTCTCGGGCGCGGTGAACAACATCATCTTCGGCCTGACGGCCGACCCCATCTCCTTCTGGTACCTGATCACCAGCATCGCCATCGGTCTGGTGGTGGGGTATCTGGCCTTCACCGGCTGGATCTCCAGCTTCGGCCGGGTGGTGGTCCTGGGCCTGATCGTGGCGGGGGTGGCGGCCGTCGTCTCCACGCCCATCAACGTCATCCTCTGGGAGGGTCAGACGGGGAACGTCTGGGGCGACGCCCTCTACACGGCCTTGGTGGGGCGGGGCTGGCCCATTTGGCTCGCCTCCTTCCTGGATGAGGCCGTGGTCGACCTCCCCGACAAGCTGGCCACCGTCATCGTCTCCTACCTGATCTTCAAGGCGCTGCCCGAGCGGCTGGTGGGGCTTTTCAGCGGCTCGCGCAGCGAGGTGGAGTCCCTGTAGGGTCGCGGGAAGGGATGGGGGCTCCGGGCAGCCTGGCTGTCCGGAGCCCCTTCTGAGGTGATGAGGGGTGCGGCTCAGCCTCTACGTGCCGGGTGACACCTGGGTGCACCGGCTCGATCCGATGACCAAGCTGCTCATGACCGTGGTGGGGATCGGGCTTACCTTCCTCCTTCCCAGCCTCCAAGGGGGGACCCTGCTCCTCGTCCTCCTCCTGGCGGTGCTGGGCTCGGCCGGGGTGCTCCACCGGGCGGCCGCGGTCTACGTGGGGGTGGCCATCGTCGCCGGCACCTTCCTGGTGGTGCAGGGGCTGGTCTACCCGGGGAATGCGGTGCCCGCCCTCACCCTGGGGCCCATCGTCTTCTACCGGGAGGGCCTCCTGGTGGGCCTGCGCCTGGCCCTGCGCCTCTACAACATCCTCTCCGCCACCCTCATTCTGGTGCTGGTCACCCACCCGTCGGACTTGGTGGAGGCTGTGGTCCGGCGGGGGGCGTCGCCCCGGCTGGGCTACGTCATCATGGCCGTCCTCCAGGTAATCCCCACCATGATGGCCACCGCCTCCACCATCATGGACGCGCAGCGCTCCCGGGGCCTGGAGACCGAAGGGAGCCTCTGGGTCCGTCTGAAGGCCTTCGTCCCCGTGATGGGGCCCTTGGTGACCGGCTCCCTCATCGCCACCGAGGAGCGGGCCCTGGCCCTGGAGGTGCGGGGTTTCTCGGGCGAGGGCCGGCCCACCTTCCTCAAGGAAGAGGTGATCCCGCCCTACGCCACCGCCGCCCGGCTGGTCACGGTGGCGGCGCTGGCGGCCGGGATCGCGGGGCGGTGGCTCTTGGGATGGTGAGGGAGGGGGTGGCCTGGGATGGCGGTCATTGAGGTGGAGAACCTGCGGTACCGGTACCCCCGGCAGGAGCGGCTGGCCTTGGACGGCATCACCTTCACCGTGGAGCCGGGCGAATTCATCGGGGTCATCGGGCCCAACCTGGCGGGCAAGTCCACCCTCTGCCAGGCTCTGGTGGGGCTGGTGCCCCATTTCTACAAGGGGGCCATCGGCGGGCAGGTGCGGGTGGCGGGGCTGGATGTGCACCGGAGCACTGTGGCGGAGGTGAGCCGCCGGGCGGGCCTGGTCTTCCAGAATCCTTTCACCCAGATCTCCGGCGCCAAGCTGACCGTTTACGAAGAGGTGGCCTTCGGCCTGGAGCATGCGGGGGTGCCCCGGGAGGAGATGCGCCGGCGAATCGATGAGGCCCTGCGCCTGTTGGGTTTGGAGGCGGTGAAGGATCAGAGCCCCTTCGCCCTCTCGGGCGGCCAGATGCAGCGCCTGGCCATCGCCTCGGTGCTGGCCATGGAGCCGGAGGTGCTCATCTTGGACGAGCCCACCTCCCAGCTGGACCCCGCGGGCACCGAGGAAGTCTTCGAGGCGGTGACCGCCCTGTGTCGCCGGGGCATGGCGGTGGTGATGGCGGAGCACAAGGTGGACCGGCTGGCGGAGCACGCGGACCGGATCCTGGTCCTCCACCAGGGCCGCCAGATCGCCTACGGCCCGCCCCGGCAGGTCTTCGCCCGGGAGAATGTGGCCGCCCTGGGGGTGGCGGTGCCGGCCGTCACCCAGGCGGCCAAGGCCCTGGGCTGGGTCCTGGAGGACGGCACCTACCCCGTCACCTTGGCGGAGGCGGTGGCGGTGGGCCAGGCGAGGAGGGGCGGGCGGTGATGAGCGAGCGGCAGCCCATCATTCAAGCCCGGGACGTCCACTTTCACTACACCCCGGGCCGGCCCGTGCTGAAGGGGATCACCCTCGATCTGGGCCCGGGGGCTACGGCCATCGTGGGCCAGAACGGGGCGGGCAAGTCCACCTTCGTGCGGCTGCTCAACGGGCTGTTGAAGCCGGTGGAGGGCCAGGTGCTGGTGGCCGGGGTGGACACCCGGCAGATGACGGTGGCGCAGCTGGCCCGGACGGTGGGGCTGGTCTTCCAGAACCCGTCGGACCAGCTCTTCAAGAGCCGGGTGCTCGATGAGGTGATGTTCGGCCCCCTCAATCTTGGCTTCTCCGCGCAGGAGGCCCGGGAGCGGGCCGAAGCGGCCCTGGCGGAGCTGGGGCTGGAGGGGTTGGAAGCGCGCAACCCCTACGACCTGGGCCTGGCCGAGCGGAAGCTGGTGACGGTGGCCAGCGTCCTCGCCATGGGGACGCCGGTGATCATTCTGGATGAGCCCACCATCGCCCAGGACCAGGTGGGGGTCCGCCAGCTGGGGGCCATCGTCGACCGGCTCGCCCGGGCCGGCCGGACGGTGATCACCATCACCCACGACATGGAGTTTGTCGCCCGCCACTTCCAGCGGGTGCTGGTCTTCCAGGACGGCCGGGTCCTGGCCGACGATACAGCCGAGGCCATCTTCGCCCAGCCGGAGCTTCTGGCCGCGGCCGGGCTCCAGGCGCCCCCCATCACCCGCCTGGGCCAGGCCCTGGGCCTGCCCGCCACCGTCTTGACCGTCGAAGCCTTCGTGGAGGCGGTCCGGGCCGGGGAGGGCTGAGCCCTCCCTTGGCTTTTCGTGCCCGGCTGCGGTGGGCCGGGCCCAGCGGGGCCCCTCCATGGAGGAGGGCGCCAGGGGCGCGCCCGATCCTTCGTCCCTTTCTGGCTCCCCGCCCGCCCTTGACGGGCCCAGGGACGGGAGCTATATCACAAGGGCACTGCGTACTGGCACTCGGAGCAACATCTGACGAGGAGGGGACGCTGATGTACGACGTGGCAGTGGTTGGTGGAGGACCGACCGGGGGCAGTGCAGCCGTCTTCTTGGCTAAGGCCGGCCTGAAGACCCTGGTGCTGGACAACGGCCGGGGCCAGACGCGGCGGGCTTGGATCGAAAACCACTACGGCTTCGACCAAGGCATCTCCGGCCCCGATCTGGTGGACGGCGGCCAGCGCCAGGCGGAGAAGTTGGGCGCCCAGTGGGTGACCGCCGAGGTGACCGCCATTGCCCGGGAGGGGGAGGGCTTCACCCTGACCACCGAGGATGGTCGGACCTTCCAGGCCCAGCAGGTGCTGCTGGCCACCGGCTCGGTGGTGACGCTGGCCGAGGCCCTGGGCCTTGAGTTCACCGATGGCCGGGAGCGGCTGGCCCGGGTGGTGAAGGTGGATCAGGACGGGCGGACCAGCATGCCCGGCATCTGGGCTGCCGGGGTCCTGGCGGGGGCCAACCCCCACACCATCATCACCGCCGGCCACGGGGCCCATGTGGCCGTGGGGATCATCAGCGAGCGCGAGGGGAAGCGCCACATCCAGCACGACGTCCTCAAGAGCTGACGCCCGCCGGCGGAGGGTCCGGGCCACGGGCCCGGGCCCCGAACCGGCCCCTCCACCGTGACCCCACGACCAGGCCCCGCATAGGAAGGGGGCGGAAGGGGTCGTGGGATGGAGCAGGCAACGACGCAGGAACAGCGACTGGCCCCCGGCCGGCGATCGGGGGGCGGGAACGCTCTGCCCGTCTTGGAGGATGGGGCCTGGCGGGCCGAGCAGCGGAGCCGGAGCCTGGAACGGCTCCTCACTCTCCTGGGGCCCTTGGTGGTCCTGGGACTCTGGGAGCTTCTGGCCCAACTGCAGCTCATCGACACCCGCTTCTTTCCGCCGCCCAGCCACATCCTCAGCACCCTTGTGGCCATGGTGGCGTCGGGGGATCTCTGGTACCACGTTCGGGCCTCGTTGAGCCGGATCGCCATCGGCTTCCTTTTAGGGGCGGTGCCCGGGATCGTGCTGGGTCTGGCCATGGGCTTGTACCGGCCCGTGCGGGCCCTGGTGGCCCCCCTGATCGGGGCGCTCATGCCCATCCCCACCATGGCCTTGGTGCCGCTCCTCATCATCCTCTTCGGCCTAGGCGAGCTCTCCAAGTGGATGACCATCGCCACCAGCGTCTTCTTTCCCGTGGTGATCAACACCGCCGCGGGGGTGGCGGGCATCGAGCCCATCTACATCGACGTGGCCCGGAACTACGGCGCCTCCCGCTGGAGCTTCTTCACCCGCATCGCTCTGCCCGGAGCGCTCCCGGTGATGTTCGAGGGGCTCCAGATGGGCCAGGCCATCGCCCTGCTCACCATCGTCGCCGCGGAGATGGTGGCGGCGAGCCAGGGCATCGGCTACGTCATCTGGACCGCCTACAAGACGTTCCAGATCGCCCGCATGTTCGTCGGGCTCATGACCATCGCCTGTCTGGGGTACCTCTTCTCCCTCGCCCTGCGGGCGCTGGCCCAGAAGCTGACCCCCTGGAGGTGACCCCATGACCCAAGGCTCCCTGGGCTGGGCCGGCGGGGATGGACGTTCCCCCGACCCAGCCCCGCCCAAGATCGTGGTCCGGCACCTGTACAAGGTCTTCCGCCGGGGGGACCGGCAGGTGACGGCCCTGGAGGATGTCTCCCTGGCCATCCCCGAAGGAGAGTTCTGCGTGCTCCTCGGGCCCAGCGGCTGCGGCAAGTCCACCCTCCTGCGGATCTTAGCCGGCTTGGAGGCGCCCAGCGCGGGCACGGTGGAGATCCGCCGGAGGGCGCCCCAGGCGCCGTTGAACGCCATGGTCTTTCAGGAGCAGGGGGTCCTCCCCTGGATGACGGTGGAGGAGAACGTGGCCTTCGGCCTCCAGATGCGGGGGCTGCCCCGCCGGGAGATCCGGGAACGGACCGAGCGCTTCCTGGAGAAGGTCCAACTCCTCCCCTTCCGCCACGCGTACCCCAAGGAGCTTTCGGGGGGCATGAAGCAGCGGGTCAGCCTGGCCCGAGCCTTCGTCACCGAGCCCGAAATCTTGCTCATGGATGAACCCTTCTCGGCCCTGGATGAGCAGACCACCTTCCTCCTCCAGGAAGAGCTCCTCCGGATCTGGAGCGAGCACCGGCGGACGGTGGTCTACGTCACCCACAGCATCGATGAGGCCATCCTCCTGGGGGACCGGCTGCTCCTCATGAGCGCCCGCCCCGGGCGGATCGTGGAGGCGATCCCCGTGCCCCTCGCCCGGCCCCGCCAGATCGAGACCCTCCGGAGCGATCCCCGGGTGGGCGAGCTCTTCGTCCGGATCTGGCACCACCTCCGCCGGGAGGTGGTGGGCCACCGGGAATCGGGGGCCTGATCCCCCGGTCGGGACAGACCCCACGCCGCCTCCGGCTGCATACCGTGGGAAGCCGGAGGAGGGATGTGGATGGTGCCAAGGATGATGGGAACGGTGCTGGCCGTCGTCCTGGTGGTTGCCTGGGGCGCGGCCGGCTGGGGCGCGGCGGCTCAAACGGGGGATCTGGACCCTCTGCCCCGGCCGGTGAAGGTCCGCATCGCCGAGGACGGGGCGGCCAGCGGCGCGGGCTTCTACCTGGCCGAGGCCCTGGGGTACTTCAAGGCGTACAACATCGAGGTGGAGTGGGTCACCTTCATCAACTCGGACGACATGCTGCCGGCCATCGCCGCCGGGCAGCTGGACGTCGCCGGGGGGATCAGCTCCGCGTCGCTCTTCAATGCGGTGGCCCAAGGGTTCGATGTGCGGATCATCAGCGACAAGGGCCATGCGGTGGAGACGGGCTCCTACTTCACCCTGGTGATCCGGAAAGATCTCGCCGACCAGGTGCGCGACTACAGCGACCTGAAAGGGCTCACCGTGGCCTACTCGGCCCAGGATGCGGTGGACCACTACATGACCGTCAAGGCCCTGGAGGCGGGCGGCTTGGGTCCAGAGGACGTGGAGCTGGTGGTGATCCAGGACTTCGCCCAGATGCTGGCCGGCCTGGCCACCGGGGCGATTGATGTGGCCATGGAGATCGAGCCCCTGATCACCTCGGGCGTGGAGCAGGGGATCATTGAGCGCTTTCTGGACACCAGCGTCTACCTGCCCGACGCCCAGGTGGCGGTGGTCCTCGCCTCGCCCCAGTTTGTCGCCGACCGGGAGGTGGCCCTCCGCTTCATGCTCGCCTACCTCAAGGGCCTGCGGGACTTCAACGACGTCTTCTTCCACGGCCGGGGCGACCGGGAACGGGTGGTCCAGGTGATGACCGAGTATACCCTGCTCAAGGATCCGGAGCTCTGGTCCCGGGTCCAGCCGCCGGGACTGGATCCCGACGGCGGCGTCAACGTGGAGAGCCTGGTGGACCAGTACGAGTTCTACAAGGCCAACGGGGCGCTGGTGGGGGAGGTCGACCCCCGGCAGGTGATCGACCTCTCCTTGGCCCAGGAGGCGGTGGCCATCCTGGGGCCCTACCAGGCCGGGGATCCAGGGGACTGAGCCCGGCCGCAGCGGCCGAGGGCGATGGGCCGCTGGCACTCCTGGGCCGGCGAGGCTGAGCCGCCGGTGGTGAGGCGCCGTCGGCGTCGTAGGAGCGACGGGGCCTGCAAGGGCGACCTTGCAGGCCCTTGCTCTGTTCGTCTTCCGGGACGGGGGTTGCAGGCCGGCGGGAAGGGCCCCAGGGGTTGCCGCACCGCGCTCCGGGAGGGCTCTCTTCGTGTGGGAGGGCTGGGGTGGGGAGGGCTCAAGAATGGAGGGGGAGGAAGCCTACCCAGCAGAGGAGGGTGTCGCATGGCGCGCGGGCTCCGGTTTCTTCTGGCGTTGATGGTGGTGGCCCTGGCGGGGCTGGGGGTGGCCTGGCTCATGGGGGCCCTCTCCAGGGGCGGGGCAGGGGAGGGCCAGGCGCCGGAGGTGGTCCAAGAGCTCTTCGCCGTCCCGGTGAGGTCCTCCCGACAGTTGGAGACCGACGCCTTCAACCGTCTGCTGGAGGCAGCCCGGGACGCGGGGGAGCCCTGGGTGGAGAACCCCCTGTGGATCAGCCTGGCCTTCCTGGAAGATCTAGAAGGGCAGACGGTGGGGATTGTGCGGGCCGACGGGGCCGCGGAGGCGCCGGCCTCGTCGACGGTGACGGTGATCCGGGATCAGCTGGCGGACGATTCGGTCCGGGCCATCTGGAACGAGTTCCACCTGACCCGGGATGAGGCGGGGGCATGGACCTTGGCCGAGGCCCGGGAGGCGTACCGGTGCCGCCGGGGCGGGCAGACGGACCACTTTGCCGCTGATCGCTGCCCCTGACCAGGCCAGGGCGGGCCGTGGCCCCAGGGTCCGGGGCGTGGTACAATGCACCAGGATCGTCGCGCTCGGGGGCCCGGCCTGGAACGAGGGTTCTCCGGGCCTCATGGGCTGCGCCCGACCGGGCCGCGGCGCCGGGTGATCCTCCGGGCGACGTCGGCTCAGAGAAACGGAGTGCGAGGCATCGGTATGGCCTGGGTCATCCTCTTCATCGCTGGCCTCTTCGAGATGGCGTGGGCTCTCCTGTTGAAGGAGTCCCACGGCCTGACCCGTCTGCTTCCGACCGTTGGCTTCGTGGTCTTCATGATCTTGAGCATGGTCTTCCTGGCCCAAGCCCTCAAGAGCCTGCCTCTGGGCACGGCCTATGCGGTCTGGACGGGGATCGGCGCGGCCGGGACGGCCATCGTCGGGATGATCTGGCTCGGCGAGTCGCGCGAGCCCCTCCGCATCCTCTCCCTGGCCATGCTCATCGCGGGCATCATCGGCCTCCAGCTGACGGGCAACCACTGAACCCTTGGAGCGAGAAGGGGCTCTCCGGACCGGGCCCAGTAGGGCGGGGGCGGGGATTGTGGTATACTGCAAGTTGTACCTATCGCTTGCCCACCGAAGGGAACAAAAGGAGCCCGTTCATCATCCATGAGTCGGAATGGATCTGAGGTCGAGACCGCGGCGCGCCGGATGCGGGACTTGACCACCGGCAGCGTCTGGCGGCATCTCATTGAGTTTTCCTGGCCACTCTTTGTTGGCAATCTCTTCCAGGTCCTCTACAATACCGTCGACAGTTTCTGGGTGGGGCGGTACTTGGGGGCCGACGCCCTGGGGGCGGTTTCGGTCAGCTTCCCCATCACCATGATCCTGGTGGCGACCGTCGCGGGGTTGACCATGGCCACCACCACCCTGGTCGCGCAGTTCCGGGGTGCCGGCGACGAGACCCAGGTCCGGCGGACGGTGGCCAACTCGGTGATCTTGCTCGTCCTGCTGGGCCTGGCCTCGACGGTGGTCGGCGTCGTCTGGCGGGTGCCGCTCCTCCAGCTGATCCGCACGCCCGAGGAGATTTTGGAGGATGCGGCCGTCTACCTGGGGATCTTCCTCCTGGCGCTCATCCCCTTCTTCCTGTTCAACATCTTCAGCGCGGTGCTGCGGGGGCTGGGCGACTCGAGGACGCCCCTGGTCTTCCTGATCGTGGCCACCGTGACCAACATCGTCCTCGACCCCATCTTCATCATCGGCCTGGGGCCCGTCCCGGCCTTGGGCGTGGCCGGCGCGGGGTGGGCCACCCTGATCGCCCAGGTGGTGGCCGCGGTGCTCGCCGTCCGGTACATCCGCCGTCAGACCAACCTCCTGCCCCGGGAGCGGTCGGAGTGGCGCCTGGACGGGAAGCTGGTCGGGACCCTGTTTCGGGTCGGCATTCCGGGAGCGGTCCAGTCGGGGCTGGTCTCGTCGGCCATGCTGGTGGTCGCGACCTTGGCCAACACCTTCGGGCCGACGGTGGTGGCCGCCTTCGGCGCCGGCGGCCGGGTGGACTCCCTCGCCTTCTTGCCCGCCCAGTCCATCAGCTTCGCGGTGACCGCGCTGGTGGGGCAGAATCTGGGCGCGGGTCGGGAAGATCGGGCGAAGGAGGCAGTCCGGGCCGCGGCCGTTCTGAGCGTGTCCATCGCCCTCGTCATGACCTTGGTGGTCTGGCTGGAGGGTGAGGCCCTGATGCGGATCTTCACCGACGATGCGGCCGTCGTCGCGGAAGGCGCCCGGTACCTGCGGATCATCGGGGTGGGTTTCGTTCCCTTGGCCCTCATGTTCCTGGCCACCGGGGCCCTGCAGGGGGCGGCCGACACCCTGCCGCCCATGATCGTCAGCCTCGTCACCCTGTGGGGGGTCCGGGTGCCTTTAGCGTGGTACCTGGCCTACCCGGCGGGCCTGGGCAGCGCCGGGATCTGGTGGGGCATGACGACCAGCTTCGTCCTCGGCATGATCCTCAACTGGACCTACTTCAGCACCGGGCGCTGGCGCGAGAAGGTGGTGGCCCGGCGGGCCGCCCCCCAGACCTAGCTTGGAGGGAGAGGTGCCATGAGCCGGTGGGGGAGCGGTGACGGGCCGGGGGCTTCCGTCCCCTGGGTCCACCTGGTGAACGCCGTCCTCCTGGTGGGGCTCTGGGCGTGGTCGTGGGCGGTCTTCCCCGCCCCGCCCGCCCACCTTCCTGAACCCATCGGCCCCGGCGGCCCGCTGGAGGCCGCGCCCAGCCTGGGGAAGTGGCTGGCCCTCCCCATCACCGCCGCGGCCTTGAGCCTGGGGAGCTATGGGTTGGTCCCCCTGATCCGGCGGACCCGGCACTTCAACCTGCCCACCGCCACGCCCATCACCGAGTTTCGGCCCGAGGACCAGGCCCGCATCCGCCACCTCACCGCCCGCTACCTCCTGTGGATGAACGCCATCCTCATCGGCGGGTTGTGGCTCCTCCAGATCCACCAGCGGGCCGCCGTCCTGGACCCCAGTCCTGGCCCGGAGCGGGTGCCTGCGCTGGCCATCCTGTACCTGGTGGTGGCGCCCGCCATCGCCTCCCTCTTCTTTCTCTCCACCATCACCCACCTGGCCCGGGAGGCGGAGCAGCGGGCCAGGCGGCCGTGAGGTCCCCCCTCGCCTTTTCTCGACAACAGGAACGGTCATTGTTAGAATTGGCAATAGGAGCCGGTGGCGCCTCGCGTCGCTAGGCTTCCCTGTCGCTCGTCTCTCCTCGCCGTCTGTCGGTTTGGAATGTCCGCCCACGTCGGAGCACGCACGAAACCTTGGGGGGAGAGGAAGCTCATGCAGGTCCAGAACAAGACCATCGTCGTGACCGGTGGCGGCAACGGGATCGGCCGGGAGCTGGTCTTGGTCTTGCTGGCCAAGGACGCTCGGGTGGCCGCCGTAGACATCGATGAAGCCGGCCTGGACCAGGTCCGGGAGCTGGCCGGGGAACACACCGGGAGGCTCTCCACCCACCGGCTGGACATCACCGACCGGGAGGCGGTGGCCGCCCTGCCGGAGGAGGTCATCCAGATCCATGGGGCGGTGGACGGCCTCATCAACGGGGCGGGGATCATCCAGCCCTTCGTCCGGGTGGGGGAGCTGGATTACGGCGCCATCGAGCGGGTGATGAACGTCAACTTCTACGGCACCCTCTACATGACCAAGGCGTTCCTCCCCCACCTGCTCGAGCGGCCCGAGGCCCACATCGTCAACATCTCGAGTATGGGCGGTTTCCTGCCGGTGCCGGGGCAGACCATCTACGGGGCTTCCAAGGCGGCGGTCAAGCTCTTCACCGAGGGCCTTCGGTCCGAACTGCTGAACACCACTGTGCGGGTGACGGGCGTCTACCCCGGCGCCATCGGCACCAACATTGCTGCCAACTCGGGCGTGGGTCTGAACGCGAACCTGGCCCAGGCCAACGGACGGAGCCCGATCAAGCCCATGGATCCTCGCAAAGCGGCGGAGATCATCGTGAAAGGGATGGAGGAGGACCGGGATCGGGTGCTGGTGGGCTCCGATGCCCGGCTGATGGATCTCATCTACCGGTTGAGCCCCCGGCGGGCGGCCGAGTTCATCTTCAGCCAGATGAAGAGCCTGTTGCCGAACTGAGCGAGCGGCAGCCCTTTCCCGGGAATTGGGTAACGCGATGAACATCGAGTTCGTCCGGCTGCCGGACGTGGACAAATGCGACATCATCGAGCTCATGAACCATCCCCTGACTGCCCGCCACATGCCTTTGCTCAAGCTCCCTTTCACGGAAGAGGACTATCACGCTTTCATCGCCCGCAAGGAGCAGCTGTGGGCCGAGCACGGCTGCGGGCCCTGGGGGTTTCTGATCGATGGTCAATTTGCCGGGTGGGGTGGCTTGCAGCCTGAGGATGGCAACGTTGATGTCGCCATGGTCCTTCACCCGAACTACTGGGGATATGGCAAGGCACTTCTGGAACGGATCCTCGAGTACGGTTTCGAAAACCTGGGGCTTGAGTCTGTGACCATCATGCTGCCGCTCTCCCGGCAGAGTGACCGGACCATGGCCCGTCTCGGCTTTCAGTTTGAAGAGCAGGTGGAGCTTGACAGCAAGCCCTTCCGCAGGTACCGCCTCGATGCCCGGCGGTGGAGAAGGTGACCCCGCCTTCGCGCGCCCACGAGTTCGTGGCGTACTCTGCGTGACGAAGAACAGGCATTGAGCCGGATCTTCAAGGAAGAATACGAGACATATAGGCGGTCTGTCCGTCGCTGGATCTAGCCCACGCTTCTTGACGAACGTAGTCCAAAGACAGCGGGCCGTGGCCCGAGCGCAGCCGACCAGCCGCCGCTCTAACAGCACCCTTGCCCACGAAGGAGCCTGGTCCATGCAGAGGATCGACCTGCGGAAAGAGCTGAAACACCTGTACAGCGCGTCCGTCAAAGAGGTTGTGGAGGTGGATGTGCCCACCTTTCGCTTCCTGATGATTGATGGCCAGGGCGACCCGAACACCTCGAGCGAGTACGCGCAGGCGGTGGAGGCTCTCTTCTCCGTCTCGTACGCGACCAAGTTCAAGGTGAAAAACGAGCTCAAGCTCTGCGACTACGCAGTTATGCCCCTTGAAGGGTTGTGGTGGGCTGATGACATGTCGGCGTTCGTCACCGGAGATCGGGCGAGCTGGAAGTGGACGATGATGATCATGCAGCCCGACTTCGTCGCTCCCGAGGTCATCGAGGAAGCCATGACGGAGACCAAGCGGAAGAAGAAGCTCGCCGCCATCGACCGGCTCCGGCTGGAAGAGTTCACGGAGGGCCGTGCCGCCCAAGTTCTCCATGTGGGCCCCTTCTCGGAAGAGGGGCCAACCATCGAGCGCCTCCACGCTTACATCCGTGTGTAAATGCTACCCTGAAAGTGTCCCAGTCTGAGGGTCTGTGATGGAGGAAAAG
>NZ_VSCV01000113.1:0-1084 GCF_047459355.1 Limnochorda sp.
AAGCTCTACGTTCTTGTGACCCATGCCGAACGTGATACCCGACAGCCACCCGCCGTACGAGTAATACGCAACCGGGATATCACGCTGGCAGAGCTCCCGCACGGTCTGGGTGCTGATCTGCACGTTTCCGAACAAGTTGAGCTCGAGCACATCCAGCAACCGCACGTCGGCGACCGTCTCGCCATCTTTCGTCACCTGGAGTCGGTCGCCGCGCTTTTGGACATAGGCGCCCTGTTCTTGCACATAGATGGGAAAACGGTCATCCCGAGGGGGCGTGAGGCGCCGGATCGTTCCCGGAGTTGCGGCTCGACTCTCGTGGGCGAGATAGGTCACCTCGTCGGGCAAACAGATGCCCACCAGCGAGCACCGCGGGCACTTCGGGCTGTCCTCGAGCGGAGGCGGAATGCGTCCCTGGGCCGCCGTACGGCGTAGCTCGCGAACGAGGGATCGCGTCCTCTCAATGAGGGCATCATCAAACGGCACTTCCACCCGTGTGCGCGATTCGACGTAGTAGAGGATGCCGGAATTGCACACATAGCCGTTCTCGCGCAGGATGAGCCCCTGAGCGCACAGTTGGACCCGCTCAGGCTCCCGGGCCCCGCCTGGAATGAAGTTGCCCCGGTTTGGTGGACAGTATAGGACTAGGCTGCAGGGGGTTGACTGGATCTTCGGCCTGTCGTAAGCCACCTCCTTTCAAACTCGATAGGACTGAGGTGCCCAAGAGCAGAGTGGCGGCGTCGTCTGTTATAGAACACCTCGATGTAGTCGAAGATAGCGGCTCGAAGTTGCATCCGTGTCATCCATCTCTGCCTGTCGAGAAGTTCTGTCTTCAGCGTAGCGAAGAAACTCTCTGCCATCGCATTGTCGTAGGCGTCTCCGACGGATCCCATCGAACCTACAAGCCCAGCTTCACGTAGGGTTTTTCCAAAGGCAAGCGAGGTGTACTGTGATCCATGATCGGAGTGATGAATGACACCTGGGTCGGGTCTACGGTTCCAGACGGCCATACGGACCGCTCCGATTGGCAAGTCAGCCACCGGGCGCTCACCCATGGACCAGCCGATGACACGCCTCGAGAAAGCGT
>NZ_VSCV01000114.1:0-1084 GCF_047459355.1 Limnochorda sp.
CGGGCGGCAGGGGGGCGGGGTGAGCGGCGTGGAGGTGGCCCTGTGGGACCTGGCCGGGAAGGCCTACGGGGTGCCCGTCTACCAGCTCCTCGGGGGCAAGTTCCGGGATGGGGTCCGGCTCTACTGCGACACCGACGCCCACGGCAAGGGGGACGGCCGGGCCATGGGCCAGGCGCTGAAAGCGCGGCTGGCCAAGGGGTTCACCTTCCTGAAAATGGATCTGGGCGCCTCCCTCCTCTTCGACGTGGAGGGGGCGCTCAGCGCGCCCCTGGGCTTTCTCGACCAGTTCAAGGCGGCCTGGCGGACTGCCGAGACCCGGCAGGCCTCGCCCCAGCCCCAGAGCGCCGAGCGCCGGCGAGAGGAGGAAGTGCTCCACATCCCCCACCCCTTTGCGGGGCTGCAGCTTACTGAGAAGGGGCTGGACTGGCTGGAAGGCTACGTGGCCGAGGTCCGGTCGGTGATCGGGCCCGAGGTGCCCCTGGCCATCGACCACTTGGGCCACCTCAACGTGGAGAGCCTCATCCGCCTGGGCCGGCGCCTGGAGAAGTACCACCTGGCCTGGCTGGAAGACCCCGTCCCGTGGCAGTACACCGACCAGTACGCCCGCCTCAGCCGGGCGGTGGCCATCCCCATCTGCACGGGCGAGGATATCTACCTCAAGGAGAACTTCCGCCCCCTCTTGGAACGGGGCGGGGTCTCCGTCATCCACCCCGACGTGCTCACCGCCGGCGGCATGCTGGAGACCAAGAAGATCGCCGATATGGCGGCGGAGTACGGGGTCCCCGTGGCCCTTCACATGGCCGAGAGCCCCGTCGGCTGCCTGGCCGCCGCGCACGTGGCGGTGGCCATCGAGAACTTCCTGGCCCTGGAGTTCCACGCGGCGGACGTGGCGTGGTGGAGCGATCTGGCCGCGGGCCTGCCTGAGCCCTTCATCCGGGACGGCTTCATCTACCCGCCCGACCGGCCCGGGCTGGGCATCGATGACCTGAACGACGAGGTCCTGCGGGAGCACCTCCATCCGGGGATCCCCGGGCTGTGGGAGCCGACGGATGGGTGGAACGAAACCTGGGCCCACGATCGGCTC